>NZ_CP043940.1:0-42799 GCF_008632615.1 Paucilactobacillus nenjiangensis | reverse complement strand
ATTTGCTCGTCGATCTTTTATTTCGACCTCATTCCATAATTGTTCTCTATCACTCGCCCATGCTGGCGCATTTTTAGGAGTTAAAATAAAACTCTCTGGCATGACAGATCGGGCATAGAAATAGTGGCGACCTTCCTTATCATCAAATAATTTTTCACCACTTCGATAAGCGGTACTGGCAATGGCACTGCGTCCTTTACCAGCACTAATATTACTAAAACTCATATGAAAGATTGCCATGTCAGTCACCGTCTTCCTTTGATTCTATGGGTTTTGACTTTGTTGTCGCCATCGGCGACTTCTAATACAGGATTTTATCACGATTAACCCCACAAGAATTTGGTGGGGTGTAAGTGCGCATTTACCTCGTTTCACTCGGTCTTCTGATTCTCCTGAATTTAACTTAGTGTATGCCTTCCGCTTCGCTATTTCAACTTTTATACTTTGACTTAACATTCTCTGTATGATATAGTGTCGGTGATTATTTTTAATATGATTGGAGGGATCGTTATGTCTCAAAGCAACTTAGAAAAACAAGAAGCTAAATTAAAACAGCTTAATCAAAAGATTAAAGTTGAAAAAATTAAGATTGAACAACGGCTAGGTAAACAAATCATCAGTCAAGCCAATTTAGATTATGCTAATTTGTCTAACGATCAGATTAAGCTTTTAGCCAAGCAATTTTCTGAATTTTTAAAGGTAAAGCCCGTAGATCATTAGCCATACGAGATGGGGAAATTCCATGTCTAATCAATATGAAAAACTAGTCGAGCAGCAAGCGCGTTTAAAACAAAAAATTGATCGGGAATATTTTAAATTACGGCAATCTAAATACTATGAAAATCGACAAGCCCGCAAAGCCCGTTCTCGCCGATTAATTCAAAAAGGGGCTTTGCTCGAAAAATACTTTCAAGCTGATAACCTTTCGGTCGAACAAACCGAAGAGCTTTTAAAAACATTTGCTGACTATGTTAACGCCCATAAACCGGATAAATTAAAAAACGATCAACCTAATAACTAGGCCGATCGTTTTTATTTTCAGGATTGTTTTTTGGCTTAATTTCTGGATTGTGTTTAGCAAAGTCTTTTAACTGTTTTTGAATTCTTTGTGTAAGCTCTGCTTTACTTTCTTTGTGCTTCCTTTTACTTGATCGCTGTTGAATTATCTTTTGACCCTTACCTCTTCTTTTTGATTTTAGGTCAAGCGTAAAATCTGAAATTTTATTTTGATCTAGCTTACTTAAATGACCGATTTCTTTAAAGTTTAAACCGGCTTTGGGAAAGCGATAAATATTACCAAGATCGACCCAGGAAGGTTTCTTCAACCCAGCGGATTGCCAATCTTGAATCGGATAATATCGTTGCTTGATATAAGCCGATTTATTTTCATACTGACTAGTAATTTTAAAAGCCTCGACCGTCTGTTCTGATACCCGACGAATTAAAACTGGCCGAGACTTGCCACCGTTAGTTTCTACAAAACTAACGTATAGGCTGACTAAGTCATTAGTCCTCATCTGGATCGTTGAGCCAATCAGCGACCTCTTTAGCGTCTTTGAACTCGGTGACTGGTGTCCCTTCGGTCGCCTTTAAAAAGCGTAAATTAGCTCTTTCTTCTTCGCTTAAAGACGCATTAAAAGGTAAAGCACCCTTAGCAACAATCCGCTTGTAAAACATGTTAATGGCCGTGGTTGGATTTAAGCCCAATTCGCTTAAAATTGCTTCGGTATCATCGGCCAAATCTTTATCAATCTTGACTTGGACCCGTTTCTTTTCCTTAACTGCCATGATTGTCTCATCTCCTTTCTTTTACTACTACCATTATACTACCTTTTGAGTACCTTATCAATAGATAAAGCCTTGGCCTCAAATCACTTGAGCTTGGCGTTGATCTAAAGGCTAAACTTTTGAGCTGGTTAGCCTGGTTAGCTCTAACACTCATTTAAAAGCCCCTATTATTATGTTTAAGCCATTTAAATCTAACTTAAGTAAAATAAGGTTAGTAAGTCTTAAAATCGCTTAGAAAAGATTTTGTAGCCTTTTAGGACTAGTAGTACAACCCACTGTTATCGTTGTCGGCCGATTTTTCTTCTTCGGGGTGTTTGGCCGCATATTCTCTAGCCGCTTGTTTATTCCACCAAACGCCAAATAGGCTTTGCATGGTGCCGTATAAGTAGTTCTCAACATTCTTGATGTGCTTCTCAGGGCGTTAAAGTAGCGTCTCAAGGCTTTAGTCATTAAAGGTTTCAGTTCCTCATCTGGATGTAAGCTGATTCCTTCCTTTTGAGAGATGATTTATTCATTATACCCTCTCTTAAAAGTTGTCTCAGGAATCAGCTTACATCCACTAGGACAACTTGACACATGATGTGTAAATTCTGACCATAATAATATTAATATGTATTGATCTTTGGCTTCTTCCAGCAACCCTAAATCAACTTCCCATGGAAACTCAGCACCGAAGTATTCTTGGCAAAACATCTTTAAATAATTGTAAGTTAATCCTCTAATTTCCATAACTAAGCACGCCCTTTTTATTGACTTAGTGGTTCACCCATGCTTGATTGAGAGGTTGGTTGAGCGGTGAATGGCAAAGTTGGACCCTAGTCACGAGCAAATTTTAAATAAAAAAATAAGCGTCGCACTAGAGTACAACTCAACTACTTACTTGACCGATCGGCCGTCTCACGTATTTAGTTAACCTCGTAGCTGTTGTCTTTCGACAAACTAACCACCCTATTAATTACTGCCCTAATAGCGTTGTGATTAGTTACCGTGCTCGTAAGCACCAGTAAACCGCCCTGACCCTTATTGGTGGTCACCACCATTCATCACCCACAACACGAGGCCGTTGCTTATGTGATATAGCCAGTTGTTATTGCGGTCGCACTGGCAAACGTGTCTATTTAGTTTGGACTTTATCCATGTAGGTTGGCTTCTACATTGTCAAAATTCGCCACACATGCTACAATACAGTTAATTTGATTAAACTGTTTAGTTACGCCCGACTGCAATCGGGGGTGGCTTTTTTTATATTCAATTTTGATTGCATCTCACAATTTGTGAGGTGCTTTTTTGTTTAATGTAATTATAATTGTTTTATTGCTATAATGTCAACATTTTTTTAAATAGCACTACGTAGTGCTATAGTCCTGTAGTGCTAGAACTAGATAGTGCAATAGTTTCGTAGTGCAATAGTGCAACGGCTACAGCACTATTGCACTACTGCACTATCTAGTTCTGTAGTGCGTTGATATATCAGCTTTTCCAACCAATTTACTATCTAATTGCTAGAACTACAGAACTATTGCACTATTGAACTACTTAGTTCCGTAGTACTAGAACTAGATAGTGCTAGCACTATTGCACTACAGAACTATTGCACTAGACTTATTGACAGTAGGAACTACATAGTGCTACTATTAAAAAAACGGAGGTGCATAACATATGACCCAAGTAATAACCTTTGGCAATTTCAAAGGTGGAGTAGGTAAAACTAGTAATTCGACTATGGTAGCCCTTGAATTAAGCAATCGCGGCTATCAAACGTTATTAGTAGACCTTGACCCTCAAGGAAATGCCACAAACTTATACCTAAAAACTAAGCTAAATATCAGCAATGAAGTAGGGCATTTTAAAAAAACATTGATGGCCAGCATAGAAGACGGTGACTTATCAAATTCATTAATTAATATTAAAGAGCATCTAGATTTGCTGGCGTCTGCACCTGATTTTGCATTATATCCGCGATATATGGAAAAACACCATGAATATTTAGATAGGGTTACAGCCTTTAACACATTGCTTGATCCTTTAAAGGAAAAATATGATTATATTATCATTGATATTCCACCTACAATAAGTCTCATTACTGATAGTGCACTGTATGCATCTGATTATTGCTTAATTATTATGCAAACTCATGAACATAGTTTTGAGGGTGCAGAAGCGTTTATTAAATATATTCAAGATGAAATAGTTAATGAATACAAAGCACCTAGGCTGGAGTTGGTGGGCATATTAGCCGTATTACTCCAAGCAGGCGCACCTGTTGATGAAGCTACAGTTTCTAATGCTATTTCAGAATTTGGTGAAGATAACATATTTAAAAATAAAATTCATTCAATGCAAAGACTCAAACGGTATGGAATTACTGGAATTACATTCGGTTCCAAATTCGACAAGAGGGTTTTTGATGTATACAAAAACGTAACTGATGAATTGCTATCAAGAATTGAGGTGATTGAGCATGGCTAATTCATTAATTCGATCCAATAGAAATAATACAGAAAGTAGTATTCCCAAGCCTGAAAAGCAAGCTAAAGCATCAGATTTCGTGAATCCCGCAAAAGATAACCCAACTAATAAAGAAATTAGTTCCGTAACGTTCAACACCAATCTTAAAATTAGCAACCATACTAGAAATAAACTTCAAGCAATGTCAATGATTGGATATGCAGAAAATCAACGTTTGTCTGTCGAAACGGCCATACATTCTTTCTACGAGCAGTTATCTATTAACGAACAAAAAGAATTTGATTTGCAAGTTTCCACTTTGGAATCACGCGATGTAAAAATGAAAAGCAAAAAATAATCACTCTTTATTATAAGGCAGATTGCAAGAAATAAATTGAACAAATTTAGTAACGCAGATTACGCAAAAAGATCTCAATCGGTGTTCGCCAATTTAAACATTTGAGTGGTCGGGAATTCAAATACCAGTTAATTTGAATCAATTCATCATCGGTAATCTCATCAATCGGTTGACCTTTGGGAATGAAGCGGCGTAGTACTCGGTTGCGATTTTCATTACTGCCTCGTTCATGTGGCGAATAAGCGTGCGCAAAGTACAGCGGAACACCGGCCTGTTCTTCAATCAAATTGTAGTTGGCGAATTCTTTTCCATCGTCAACAGTAAGGGTCTTGAGATTATCTCCTAACTGGTTAGCCAATTCTAAAATAGCCTTGGTCATTGAAGTACTATCTCGTCCATTAAGCCGTTTAACGATGGTAAGCCGACTCTTACGCTCGACAAACGTAGCTACTGCTTGACCTTTACGTTTTCCAGATAAAACTATATCAGCTTCGAAGTGACCTGAAGTATTACGATCAGAAATTTCAGCTGGACGATCTTCGATGGAACGTCCATGACTAAAACTACCACGGGGTTCTTTAGATGGTTTTGTAGGCAATTCTAACTACATGAGCCACTTGTTCAATTGACCATTTTTGGATCTTGATTTTTTCTTCAATCAATCGCTTTAGGTTAGTCGTTAAGATGGTTTTACGACCACGATGACTAAGTTTAACTTCATGGTCAGTTTGAGCCCTAACTGCGTTATACTCACCAGCTAAGTGATGAACCTCATTAAAGATAGTGGTTTTACTAAAGCCTAAATAATCGGCAATATATTGAAGTGAGTGTTTTTCATGATGAAGTGTTTCGATGACAACGCGGTCTTCAAATGATAAAATAGTGGTGCCCATAAAGGTCCTTCTTTCTAGTGGAATGTTGTGGTGACACCATTAAAGACCTTTATGGGTTTTTCTGTCCACTAATATATTCAACTTAAATTTTACAATCTACCTAGTAAAAATTCCTTCCTTTTGAGAGATGATTTATTCATTATACCCTCTCTTAAAAGTTGTCTCAGGAATCAGCTTACATCCACAGTATACCAGCGATGATTACAATCAACGTTTAACTGAGCTACATATCCGCCACTCATACAGCCGTAAGGGTTGTCTGTATGATAATGCGCCAATGGAATCCTTTCACGCTTCCCTCAAAAAGGAATGTGTTTATCCAGTGCCGGTCTTTGAAGATTATGAAACTGCCGCTGCCGTCCTTTTTGAATATGTGCATGCTTTCTACAATAGGAAGAGAATTCATAGTTCACTGGGCTACCAGACCCCCTTACAAGTTGAAATTGCAACACTTACGAGCCAAATGGCCGCCTGATTTAATGCTTTCCAGGGTTCTGAATGTCTCTTAAAATCTGTCTCAAATATTGACTTCAATCCATACGCCACAGATGGTTTATGATGGTCAACGAATTGATCTCATTTTAGAAATGCTGAATCAGGGTGATGGTGTCTCGGTTGTCATGGCGCGGTCATTTGATCTCACTGGTTTTGACAACATTAAAGCAGTTCCACTGACGCCTACTATTCGCAGTCAGATGGCTTTCATGAAGCGTCCAGATAATCACGCTGCCGTGGTTGCTAAATTTTGGGCGTTTGCGACGAAGTATAGCCAATCACTTTCAGATTAATTGTGGCGGTTGATCACATTCTAACGATGTGTCTTGAATCGGAATCAAAGCCGACGATGACATAAGGATAAAAGCAGTCGGTTTCGGTGGTCGTAGCAGGAAGGACGTGTCCGAACAACAATCGAGCTAGCTAGTCTGTTTTAATCACATTGTAGGTCGTTTGCAGTGATATAAATAAAAATAATTAAAGATGACGGGGTGCAGACATGGAACCAATTCATATTTCACAGACTTTATCAATTAGCAATCACCGTGTGTTTTCAGCTGACTTGAATGAGCACGACACGGTTTTCGGCGGAAAAATCTTGGCGACTATCGATGATAATTCATCGATTGCCGCATCGCGAGTGGCTCGAATTGAGACGGTGACCGTGTCAGTCGATCAGGCCAATTTTTTATTGCCGTTTCGGTTACAAGACTCAATGTGTACGGAATCTTACGTTTCGGGCGTTGGTCACCGCTCAATCGAGGTATTTACTAAAATTATTGGTGAACACTTGAAGACCGGCGAACGGTTTTTGGGATTGACCTGCTTTTCAACGTTCGTGGTGACGGACCGTAATATTGAATTACCACTGTTAGTCGCTGATAAACCAGAATACACGTTTGTTGCTCAGGGCTATCAAGAGCGGCAGGCCGCCCGGTTAGCCAAACTAAAGCGCCAGCAAGACTTTAATGCGCACATTAGCGTTGAATTGCCGTGGTGAATCGATTTAAATTGACAATTTTGGTGAGACTTGTTAAATTGTAGGTAGATTGTAAAATTAATCCGAACGCTGTTCGGACAAAAAAGATCAGCTTCCTTTAAAATGGTGTTTACCACAAACCCATCTTTTAGGAGCTGATCTTTTGTCTAGTATAACCTATTCCGAACGAATTAAAATCGAAACCTTTTGTGAACTAGGGCTGTCCAATATCCAAATGGGCGTTCGGCTGAACCGATTACCGTCAACAATTTCTTATGAATTATCTCGATGTCAACCTTATCAGGCTGAATTAGCACAAACAGATGCCGAATACAAGCGATCACGATGTGGTCGGAAAACTAAGCTGAGCGATGAGTTAAAGCAAAAAATTCTCAACCATTTACGTCTAAGCTGGTCACCAGGAATGATTGCTCACGAATTTAAACTAGCTACTAAATCTATTTATAATTGGCTAAATCAGGGGAGAATTGATTTCTCCTTGAATGATCTACCTGAACATGGCGTACGCCAACGGCGTAACGTTGACCAACGATCCAAATATAATCAATCTTTGGGGCGATCAATTGAACAGCGTCCCATGATGATTAATCAACGTAATCGCATCGGCGATTTTGAACTAGATACAGTCGTTGGTCCTCGTGGGCATAGTAAGGCAATTTTATTAACTTTAATCGATCGCAAATCACGGTTCCTTTGGGCATACCGGTTAAAAGATCGGACGACAGCGACTGTTAATGAAGCACTAACTAAGTTCCTAACCACTTTTAATGGTCCGGTGCACAGCTTTACTGTGGACCGTGACACTGAGTTTAGTGGGCTAGTATCACTTGAATCACAATATGGTATTAAGACCTATTACTGCCATGCTTATACGCCAGCTGAACGTGGTAGTAATGAACGCTTTAATCGGAATTTACGTTATTTTTATCCTAAAGGGACTCGTTTTGAGCACATTAGTGCTCAAGATTTAACGACGACGTTACTCCAAATTAACCAGCGACCGCTTAAAATACTCGACTGGCAAACACCGTATCAGGTTATGCTGACAAATTTGTCCAAAAATTCGGATTAATTTTACAATCTACCAATAGTAATTGAAATAATAAACACCTTAGGAGTGATTGGTATCCTAAGGTGTTTATTAAAGTTAAGGATTAAAATATTAAGCTACTATTCTCGATAACAGCTACTGTCATTATCGTAAGTGAGTTTAACAACATGATCAGACAATTCAACTGTGATCTGCTGATAAACTGGTTGATAACCGTGATGAGTGAGTTGCACATTAACCTTGTTGTGATCAACGGTAATTGTGTAATTGTTCCATTCACCTGACTGATACTTAAAGTCACGTCCATTATCTTGATAGTGTTGGTAGGTCCCTTGAGTACCAAATACTCTAAACGTCATCGCTTTCAACGGCTCATCGCTAATGTGGCTAACAGCGGGTCCCCATGGCAAAATGGTGTTTTGTTTTACAAATAATGGTAGTTTATCGAGTGGGGTATCGACTACAATATCCTGATTACCGGCATACTCAGCACCGTTCCAAAAATCAACCCAGTTCCCAGCTGGTAAATAAACTAACCGCTTAAATTGAGATTTTTGAACAACGGGGGCAACTAGTATGTCGTCACCAACCATATATTCGTCATTCAAGTCGCGTACACGAGGGTCCTGATCGTAGTTTAAGACAACGGGACGCATGATTGGTAAGCCAGTTTTGGTTTCCTTAGCAAATAAATCGTATAGATAAGGAATCAGACGATAACGCAATTTGAGATACTTGCGATAAATGTTTAACGTTGGCTCGCCAAATGCCCATGGTTCTTGTTGGCGAGTCCCTAATGCTGCATGGTTCCGTAACAGTGGACTGAAAATTGCCCCTTCAATCCACCGTGTCAGTAATTCAGATGTCGTGTCTGAGGCAAAGCCACCAATGTCAGTTCCAGTAAAACTAAAGCCACTTAATCCTAGATTGCAGAGTTGTGGGATCATCATTTGGATATGTGGCCACATACTGCGGTTGTCACCGGTCCAAACAGTCGAGTATTTCTGAGTTCCAGCGTAAGCTGCCCGTGTGATGACAAATGGTCGGTTGCCAGTTTGCTCTTTTAGTCCGGTATAGGTTGCTTTAGCCATATTATGGCCATAAACGTTATGCATCTTCTTATGTGTTGAAGGCGTGTCTTGATCATTAAAGACCACGTCATCTGGAATCGGACCTTCGAACGTAGCGGGTTCGTTCATATCGATCCAAATACCAGCGACACCTAAATCAGTTAAAAATTTACCGTTGTTAGCCCACCACTGACGAACTTCTGGACGACCGAAGTCTGGAAAAGCAGCGTTACCTGGCCATACTTTGTTAATATAGACATCACCGTCAGCAGATTTAACGAAATAGCCTTTTTTAAGACCCTCGGCATAAATGTGATAGTCAGAATCTTGTTTAACACCGGGATCGATGATCGGGATGACCTTGAGACCCTGCTGGTTCAACTTGGTAATAAACTTCTTGGGATTACCTTGGTATTTATCCTTGTCCCAGGTGAAGACCCGATAACCATCCATGTAATCGACGTCAAAGTGAATCGCATCGCATGGTAAGTCGTACTTTGCAAGGTTATCTGCAATTGCTTGCACTTCTTCTTGACTAGCACTGTAACCCCACCGTGATTGTTGGTAACCGAGCGTCCACTTTTGAGGTAGTGGCGTTCGACCAGTTAAGTAGGTGTAATTGGTGACAATGTCTTTTAACGTGGTACCACCAATAATGTAGTAGTCGAGGTTACCTTGGACAGCTGAATAAAAGTAGTAATGGTTGCTTTCCTTGCCCATATCTAAATGGCTCTGGTAGGTATTGTCGAAGAAGATACCGTAAGGATGTCCATTTTTTAGCCCCAACATCACTGGGATTGACTTGTAAATATTAGGTAGGATCTCCAGCTGGGGAGCGGGGTTATCAACGTTCCAATTATCATAGGCAAAACCACGTTTGTTTAGATATCCGGTCTTGTCACCAAGTCCATAAAAATATTCATCAGGTGCTAGCGATTTAATGATTTCGTAGTAACCTTGATCAGATTTAGTAGGTGCCTTAGTCACTGAATGGCCTTCTGCCTCAACTAATCGTTCATGGACTTTGTCGACACCTTTCAAGTGAATGCGTTCACCACGATAATCGGTAATCAAGGCATTGCCATCTTTATCAAAGGTATCAAGATGCCGTTCGGAATCGAGGTGAATCGTTAAAGCTGATGTCCGGATAATGTAATGATCACCAGCACTTTCAATAGTGAAATCAGTCGCCTGAATTTTATGACCCTCAATTGCATAGGAGTCACCTTGCTCACCGCGATTAATAAAGACGCGGATGATTTCCGGCGTAACAATAGTTAATTGTAATGGTTGGGTAAAAGCAAACGTGATCGTTTGGCCGTTCTGTGTGTAACTTGGTAATGCACTCATATTAAAAAACACTCCTTAGTAAAATGACTTTTATTTAGTTGGATTCTCTGACAAATCTTCTTGAGGCTTGTCTTGCTTAATAATACTAATGGCAAGTACCGCGATGAACATTGAGATACCAGCAATAAGCATCATTCCAGGCATCGAATTACCAACGAATTTAAAGACCATGAAGCTGGCAACGGATGCGAGAATTTGTGGCAAGCAAATCGTACCGTTAAAAATTCCAATATATGAGCCTTCATTGGCACCATCTAGTGAAGAAGTAAAGATATTAAAGGGCTCGACGTGCACCGTAAAGAAGCCGATACCGATTAAACAGAATGGGGCAATTAATAGGTACTGGTTGTGAATAAAGAATACCCAAACGAGGCCAACTGCGAAGCTAGCTAAGCCAAAGCGATACCAAAACTTTCGCTTGTATGGATTAGTCCGTGAAAGAACTAAGAAACCATACAGAACGGCGGCCATTGATTGAATGAATGTCAAGATTCCATACCAATTACCGGCAGCTTGATAGCCAGCCGAAGAAGCATTAGTTGTGTGCCAAACGTTTTCGGCGATAGCACCAGTAGTATAAGTCCACATATATTGAATACCAATCCAGGCAAATAGTTGAACGAGGGCAACTTCCCAGAAAGCTTTCGGGGCTTCTTTTACTAATTGCCAAATAGGTTTGGTGTGCTTATGTTGTTCAGGATCGATGTGATGATAAAGTGCGTACGTGTCAGGATCATATTCCTTAACCGTATGAATAGTATATGCTGAGATGCCTAATAAAAGAATGGCACCAATATAAAACGCAATTTTTACAGAAAGAGGGACAACGCCTTTTTGCGCCGTGTTTGCAACACCAAAGTAAGTTAGGACGAACGGTAGAATAGTAGCAAGTACGCCTCCTAGGTTACTGAAAGCTTGTTGCCAAGACCATGCTTTGTCCTTCTGATTTTCATTAACCATATCTCCAATAATCATGCGGAATGGTTGCATGCAAACATTACTTGATAAATCCATAAATAAAATAGCAATAGCACCAAATAGTAATGCAGCAGTTGAAGCGTAGCCAAAGCCGAATGAACCAGCATTTGGTAATAACACCATGACCAACGCCGCTAATGGTGCGCTGAATAGTAAGTAGGGCATTCTACGACCAAAGCGCGTCCAAGTTCGATCAGAGTATTTACCGACTAGTGGTTGGACTAATAATCCAGCCAATGGTGGCAGAATGAAGAAGAGTCCTAGTTTGGTGGGATCAGCGCCAATGGTCTGGAAAATCCGGCTCATCTGTGATGATTGTAATGAGAAGGCCATATTAACCCCACAAAAACCAAAGGTAATTGCAAAGATGGTTTTTAATGGGAGGTTGGGCAGCGAATTAGCAATAGTAGATGTCTTAGGCTTACTGGAAACATCAGCGATTGGTTTATTCGGGTGTACTGCAGGTTTGTTCATGAGAATCCATCTCCTTAAAAGGTAATCACTTTTCAACAGGGCAATACTAGCACTTAACGTAAACGTTTACAATACTGTTTTAATAATAAAGTAAACGTTTACGCTTTTGACGATGATTTTACCTGCTTTTAGCGCTATAATTAATTTAAATCGGAGGGGAGCTGGAAAAATGAAGCCAACAATCAAAGATATTGCCGCTAAAACTGGCTTTTCAATTGCTACAGTGTCACGAGTGTTGGCGAAAAAACAGGGTACATATAGCGACAAGACTCAGGAGCGTATTTTAAAAGTTGCTAAGGATCTCGGCTATCGGAAGAATACACTAGCCATGGAATTGGTTAAAAAGATGACGGACGTGATTGCCGTTATTGTCAACGTCACGCCGACGAATTTTTCAAGTGGAATTATTGATGGTATTCAACAGCGCGCGACTGAGATCGGGTTACAGGTTATTATTCTATATGCTGGTAATCGGAATACCGAGTTACAACATCAAGCAATTGTGACCGCCTTGGAACGTACTGTTTCAGGTATTTTGTTAATGGCGATTGAACCAGATAAAGCAGACTTACAATTATTAACAGAATCAAAGACACCGTTTTGTTTTGTTTCGATCAATCTAGCAGATGAGCGCGTCAAGTCTGTTAGCTCTGACAATTATCAGGCGGCCTATTTGGCGACAAAGTATTTAATTTCGCATGGTCATCGGACAATTGGCCTAGCCGGAATCGACCATTATCATACAGGTAGTCAACGGCTTGCTGGGTATCAAGCGGCGTTAAAAGATTATTCGATTCATGGGCAAGCTGAATGGGTGCAACCCGGAGATTATAGTTATCAGGCTGGTTATAATGTTTTTAATGCTTATCAAGAGTTGGGCATTACTGGGGTTGTTGCAGCTAGTGATATGACGGCGGCCGGACTACAAAAGGCTGCTCAGGAGAGTAATGTGAAGCTACCTGGGGCGCTTTCTGTTGTCAGCATTGATGGAACGCTCATCTGCGATATTGCGACTCCTGCGTTGACAAGTGTTACCCAGAATTTTGTCCAGATTGGTATTGAAAGTGTTAATTGTTTGGTTGGCAAATCTGCCACGCGGTTAGTCCCAGTCACATTGGTTGAACGTGAGAGTGTTACAACTATATAAAGCGTACTGAGAAATAATTTTAGCTTCGCTGACCTGATAATCGAGAACTTGATTGTCAGGTCAGCGAAGCTTTTTGGTTACAACAAGATTATTCCGTCACTTTAAATACGTTCTCATTAACGTTAGTATATTGTCGGTACTAAGCGATTGTTTTATGCGAAAAGCAGCAAAGTGATTCTCAAATCGATGAAACCGCTTTATTTCGGATGTTATACTACAGCAAATGAAGTCGAAAGTGGGGGAGACTATGCAAATTGATAAGTTAACATTAAAAGATGTGGCAACGACGAATCGGCAGTATCTGGAGACGATTTTTGCCTTGGGTGATGGTCACATGGGTGTTCGGGACTCAGTACCGTTTACAGGTAATCAACAAGCAACACTACCAGTGATGCTCATCAATGGCTATTATGCGACGAATCCAATCACATATGGGGAAAGTGCCTATCAAGAAGCTCCTTTGCATTTAAATTTTACAGCCCCAGAAGATTTATCAAAAATGGTAAATGGAAATCAAAACGTTATAAATTCAAGATTAAATACAGATAATCTAGGGAAAGGAGAATTTTTTCCTTTTCAATAAATTAGCGTGTCGTCCACTAGGGTATACCCTAATGGCCTTTTTTGTTTCTGTGCTATACTAGGAATTATAAATGTTCATTAGAACTGTCCAAAAGGAGGGCTGAAAATGGCTAAAATCGGTTATGCGCGCGTGAGTTCCAAGGAGCAACATTTAGATCGACAGTTAGCAGCTTTAAAAGGCGTTGATAAATTATTTACGGATAAATTAAGTGGGGCTAACACTAATCGGCCAGAACTGCAAAAAATGCTGGCCTATATCCGTGAAGGTGATATTGTCCTGGTCACTGAATTAGATCGCTTGGGCCGAAGCAACCAAGACTTAACTAAAATCATGAACACCATTCAAAATGAGGGGGCTACCCTAGATGTGTTGAATTTGCCGTCCATGACAGGGATCGCTGACCCTAATTTGCGTCAACTCATGACCAACCTCATCATTGAATTGTATAAGTACCAGGCTGAAAGCGAACGTAAGCGGATTATTGAGCGTCAGCAACAAGGGATTATCTTAGCCAAACAGCAAGGTAAATATCATGGTCGCAAACCTCAATATGCCCAAGATGATCCCCGTTTGCAACATGCTTTTAAGCTTTATCAGGCCGGTATGAGTGATGTGGATGTGGCCCGTAATACAGGCATTAAGAGAACGACCTTTACTCGATATCGAAAGAGATTCGATATACAAAGATGATGTTTACATGAGATAATCGTAGCAGAGTAGTATTCTATACAAATGGTTCATAAACAAAAGAAAATACATAAAAATAAAACCAATAAGAGTTGGTGGCATTTTTGGTAATTTTTATTTGTATATTTAGGAGGATGAATAATATGACGAATAGCTCTACGCAAGATCAAGATACTGATGTCATTGACGCATTGAAGAATTTAAGTAAGAAAACATTTTCCACTATTCCTTTAGGAACAATGAAGGAAACTTCCGTAACTGACAATATATTAAGCGAAATACAATTAAAGTATACAAAAGCTGATGTTATCCAATACGATGACTCCTATAAAGAAACGGGTAAAAAAGATGATAATGAAAAAACTCGTACTTGTGCTGACTATATCTTAATCATTAAGGATAAAAATGGGGACCTTCATAAACTGGCATTCCAAGCAAAGAATGGTAAAAAAGATGATAATGATACTATTGGCAACATATACAAGGAAATAACTCATAAAATAGGCAATAAGGGGGACTATCAAATAGACGAATATCATAACTTCCTTGTAAGTAGTAACATTACTGGGTATTACATATTTTATAATGGGAATTTTGAAAATATCACAAATTTAGTTTCTCAAAACCAACTAGATAATAAAAGTTTTTGGATTCTAGATGAAAAAACTGTAAAAT
This sequence comes from Paucilactobacillus nenjiangensis, assembly GCF_008632615.1. Taxonomy (NCBI): domain Bacteria; kingdom Bacillati; phylum Bacillota; class Bacilli; order Lactobacillales; family Lactobacillaceae; genus Paucilactobacillus; species Paucilactobacillus nenjiangensis. The sequence goes on along the minus strand of NZ_CP043940.1, from coordinate 27,802 downwards.
CAAAAATGGGACCTAACCATAAAATGCTATCACTTGATGATATTGTCAACGAACAAAGTCATCTGGAATTCACTAAATTTTTGAAAGGTCAGTTATAAAATGACGGAAGAATATTCAAGTCTTGCTACTGTTAAACAACAGGTAGCTGAAAAAATACAATCTAATATAAGAATTAAGGAAAAATTACTTACAGCCATCAAAGATGTTCACACTATTGATGATCTAACTAATTTGCTAGATTATAAAGTAAAACTTAAGAATAATTCGTCTAAAGAATTACAGAAAGTAGAAAGATTAAGAAAGATTCAGTATGAATCTTTGAATAAGAAATACATTCTCCCCCAAAAACGACAAGGAAGAAACGCCATTTTTACAGAAGATAAAAATGACATTGTTAGTAAATTTAGACTTGCTGGAATTATAAAATACAGAACAGTCTCATTAAACGTTGTTCGTGATCCTAAAAATGAAATGAAATCTGCAATGTGGGACACAATTTGCTCTACATGGAAACAAGAAATGACAGATTGGATCAATAATAATGATTTTAGAATATCAAATGATGAAATGAAAGCAAATAAAATTAAATTTGATTTTTTAGATAATTCTGATCATCACCATTCGAAATTTAGCAATGATATGCTAAAAAGCTTGAATAATGACATCAATTCAGAGTTTCAATTTATTAAATATTCTAATGGTGAGATTACAGAAGCGGCTAAAAATATAGTGGTAATAGATTTATCAGGTGAACCATAATTTTTATTTTGAACTTTAATTTACACTTTAAGTGCAACACCAATTAAATAAAGAATGGCTCATGGCCAACTTCCTGTAGAATGATGTTTGCGAGAACAATCATGAAAGGAAACTAGCTATGAACCACTACCAGCATCTTACCATAGATCAACGCGAAACCATCTTTTTAATGAAGAATCACGGGAACTCACTTCGTGAGATTGCCAGCTGTATCAAGAAAAGCGGTTCAACGATTTGTCGAGAACTGAACCGCAATTCTGATCATGACCATTATTCACCTTCCAAGGCCCAAACGAAGAACCAGCGTCGTAAGAGTAACTGTGGGCGAACCTCGCTCTTAAGTCAGCCACAAGTATTTGAAGTCGTTATAGAACATTTCTGTGAGGATCTCTGGTCACCCGAGGAAATAGCGAACCGCCTAGCGGTGGAAAAGCACGCCGTCCAAATTAGTACCACGACGATTTATCGTGGGATTTTCAAGGGATTGTTTGATTACTTATTTAAGTCTGGTAGTCCCAGCGCAGTTCGCCACTTGAGACATCACGGGAAATTCCGTCATAATAAAACTTACCAAGAAAAGCGTGGTAAAATTCCTATTCCCAACAAGATTCACGACCGGCCCCGAGAGGCTGATAATCGTCTCGAAATTGGGCATTGGGAAGGCGATACGGTTTTAGGCAAAAGTGGCCGAGCTTGTGTCGTGACCTTAGTTGACCGCAAGTCTCGCTACCTACTGATTGGTAAAGCTAGTCAAAGAACTGCCGGTGCAGTCACCGACACGCTAAGCCATTTAATGAAGTTATGGTCTGGCAGATCATTAACGATTACGCCAGATAGGGGAAAAATTCGCCAAGGTTCAATGCTTAACTGAAAAGTTTGGCACGCCCTTTTATTGCCCAGATTCTCATTCTCCTTAGCAGCGGGGCACCAATGAAAACACCAACGGTCTGCTTCGCGAATACCTGCCCAAAGGGACCGATATTGATTCAATTACGGACAAGCAAATCAAAGCCTATGCCGAACAACTAAATGATCGTCCCCTAAAATGTTTTGGCTGAAAACACCGTCTGAAGTGTCCTTTAATATTGTGTTGCACTTAATTTGACAATTCAAGAATAAAAGAATCTATGTTTTACAACGTAATACTCAACTCTTAGGATCCATAATTGCTAAATCGTCCTTCCAAAACATTGTTAAAGTAACCCCCACCATCTATAGTGTGGATGGTGAGGGTTATTAATTTTGAAGTAATTATAGTCCCTAGACTGATTAGAATTTAGTTAACCACTTGTTAAATCTTGATTCTAATATCAAGGTAATATCAGGATCTTCTTTCTCCAAAAATCCATCTAATTTATCAAAAATTTCAAGCACGTTATATGCTTGTTTTGTTAAATCAATTTGATCGATGCTTTTTGTCATTGAATCTTTTAATTTTGAGGGTATGTTCCTCACATGACTAATCAATGTCATTAACTTTAGAACATCTTTTTCGGTTACCTCTTTGGACCATTTAATTTCTTTAACAGCTAATATAGTATCTTTTCGATTTTGCTCAAGGTTTCCTAACCCCTTCAATTTTGCTTTAATTGTATCTGGATTGTTGCCATGATTAATAGTTGCAAGTTCATCTCTCATTACCGTAACTTTTTTACCATCTTTATTCTCCACTTTATATACAGCATTAAATTTAGCAGCACCATCACCTAATTCACTATTAGAAACAATTAATCCTGTCGTAACAATTATACCCTCATCAATTTTTGTTCCTGATTTTTCCAGGAATGAAGCATTAAGTTTAGAATCACTGACGTGCATGCTATTCAAGTAAAAATCCTTGTCTATGTCTTTAGAAAGATTATGAATTAGTATCAGTGAAATGTACAATATAATTGGGTTGTCATATGTTTTATATCGACTTTGAGTAACCACAGACCTCAGAAATTCATTATCACCGTCTTTTGAACTTATGAATCGAAAATTAAAAATTTTATTATTTATATCACTATCTTTCGATAAACTTGCTAATTCATCAACTAATTCTTTACGTTTATCATTTTTTAACATGAAATCTGAAAATTTGTTTATCTCTAAAAGAAGATCCAATAATTTTTTCTTCGCATCATAGATAGTTTCAACATTTGGAATTAAAGTTTTCTTATCCTCTTCTGAAACCACTGAAAAAACAATTCTATAATTATTTTTCCCAGTGGCAACTCTTTTAAAATTTATATTCTCTAAATTATTTAAAGATAAATTATAATCGTACTTTTTGTTGTCTATTTCGTGGAATACATTTATTGCAAGTTTAGTCCCGCCAATATTCAAATCTTCATTTAAGGGAAATTCTTTTTTTATATTTTTAAGCAATTCATTTTGCTCAGTGACTCGGTCTAATAAACTTAATGTGTCCTCTTTTGAGGCTTGAGGATCATTTTCTGTATACAGATAATCTTTTTTGTTAAGATATGCCATCTAGATCACTCCTTTAAAAATATTGTCTCTAAGAATAAGAATACTACTTTTTAGAAATAAAACTTGCTAATGATGGAGGAGAGCTTAAAATTAGATATTAATTCAAGCTTGTCATACTAGTCACCTTTTAACGTCTGATCTTTAGATTTTCTGAAACCAACTAATTTAGAGTAAAGGTTTTTATAACTTGTACAACAAATCGTCCTACCTATCAAAGATTCCAATGTTCTCAAAGAGGTGCAAGACACCTTACTTAATAATTTCAAAGCTGGGCGCCGTAACTATACGATTTTTCAAGTTGGTAAAGCAACCTTGTTACGGGTGAGCGATGTTATGAGGCTTCGTTGAACAGATGTCTTTAACGAAAATGGTAGCGTGCGTCAGAATGCGTTTATCAACGACCAGGAAACCGGCAAAGCTAACTTACTATACTTGAAGCCTGTCAAAAATTACTTATTGTCCTATTAGGATTGGCTACAGTAAAATCATTTAATCTCTGACTGGTTGTTTTCTTCGATTAAGCATCCTGATCGGCATATCACGGAAAAACAATTCTATAAAATCATGAGTACGGTTGGCGATTTATTAGGGATTAATTATCTAGGTACTCATACGATGTGTCTATACGCAATCTAATTACAATATTGGTCTAGTCATGCACCTGTTAAATCATTCTAGCGAAGCGATGACTTTAGCTTGTTTAGGATTGGATCAAGCTAGTCAAGAAACCATGCTGGATCAAATCGATTTTGGTTAGTAGCTTTTTTATTTGGTTGCTGTTATTACAAAAGTTGGAACCATCGGGGTACCCCACCAACCGTTATAGCCAGTATTTGCAATATTAACGTTTTGATATTCCAAGTCTTTAAGAATCCGCACATATTTACTAGTTTCGTAGCCTATATCCATGATTACTAACTGACCTTTTTGTTTTTGAACCCTTGCTATGTTTACAAGCGCTGCTTTCCGTTTCTCAAATGGCTTAATATTATGCAGTACCAAACTAGATACAATCAGATCAAATTCATTATCGTTGAATGGCATGTTTAAGATATTAGCAGTTTTCAACTTTACCTTGTCAGCCAAATTACTATTTTCCATTATTTTTTGAGTAGCTGCAATTGAATTGCTTCCCTGATCCTTATTACTCCAGATATCAATTCCTATTATTTCGCTTATATTTGCTGCTTGTCTGTTAAATTGCAACATAAATGCACCGTGACCACAGCCAGCGTCTAATATTTTACTGTCTTTTTGGGCCTAGAATAAAAAGTGTACAAGTTAAATAGAGACTCTGATTTAGTATAATTAAGGAAGTAAATTGGAGGATCAAATAATGACGAAGCACAGTTATGACAAGGAATTTAAGGAACAGGCCGTTCAGTATTACTTAGATAACAAGGATCACATGACCATGAATGAAATAAGTAAGAATCTAGGTATTGGGGCTAGTACATTACATAAATGGATTAAGCTGTTTACTGAGACTGGGGAGTTTGGCCGTGGCTCTGGTAATTTTGCCAGCGATAAGGACAAGGAGATTGCACGACTAAAGCGTCAACTTCGTGACGCTGAAGGAGCGATTGAAGTGTTAAAAAAATCAATCGGGATTCTGAGCAAGTAACTACCGAAAAGGTATACCAAGAAATGGACGTTCAGCACGCTTTGGAATCCCACCCTTCCATCAATGGTATGTGTGATTATGTTGGAATCTCAAGAAGTGGTTACTATCAACGAGAAAAGCGTCATAATCACCAATCACCGCGAAAGCTTCGGAAGAAGTTTATTCAAGGTGAAATTAAAGCAATTTGGCTCAAAAGCCTTTGTATTTACGGTGCCGGCAAAATCACCCAAGAACTTCGCTCAAAAGGATATAAGATCGTTGAACGAACTGTTGGTAAGTATATGCGTGAACTTGGCATTCACGCCGTTTACCTAACCCCTTGGACGACTACCACTCGCAATTCTAAGTTTGATAAACAGCTAATAAATATTTTAGACGAGCAGTTCAATCCATTGCGACCAAACGCCGTTTGGTGCATTGACACCACTTATATTCCAGTTCATGACGGATTCGTTTATTTAACCAGTATTATGGACTTGTACTCCAGACGGATCATTGGTTGGGACTTATCTGAAACCTTGGAGGTATCGAATGTCATCCCACTTATTGAAAAGACTAAGCACAGTCGCCATATTAGCAAGCCATTAATCATGCACAGTGATCGTGGTAGTCAGTTTACGTCTGAAGCTTACAATCAAGTTACAGCTAACATGACATTAAGCTATTCAAAGAAAGCTTATCCTTGGGATAATGCCTGCATTGAGTCGTTTCATGCCTTGATTAAGCGTGAATGGATAAATCGGTTTAAAATCCATTCATACTCCGAAGCTAAACGACTAGTTTTTCAGTACATTGAAACGTTTTACAACACAGTTAGAATTCACAGTCACTGTGGATTCAAATCACCAAAGCAACTTGAAGATGAGTATCAAACTCAAATTCAAAATTTAGTCGTGGCATAGGACAAAAAAGTCTCTATTTAAATTGTCTATTTTATTGACAGGGGACCATTTTTTAAATGAATACTGTTAACAATGGATTTCATTATTCTATACTTACCAATTATTGAAGTGTGCATGTATTTAAGTCCACACAAAACTAACACTAAGACCATAATGGCTGAAACGGTGTTAAAACCACTTGTTAACATCATAATTCCAATAATTAAAGCTGGGCCAAAGAAAAAAGCCAAGCCTATTGGTGCGTCCATCTCCCAAATACTTTTCATTAAAATCTCCTATATCAATGTATTTATTCTTTAAAGCATATCATTTTTGTTGCTAATGTAATCTTTAAACTTAGATTTCAAATCAAATCCATTTCCTATAACTATTCATCGTGATACTACATCATGAGTCAACAAAAGACTTCTTTCTATAATTAAGAATGGTAGATTGTTCTCTTCACTTATAATATAAAGAACTAATTAGCGCTAAACATCTTAATTTTTCAAAATATATTTTGACGATCTTCCCTTGCCAATAAGTTTTATCCGCTGACGTTTCTTCAATTCACTGAGAGCTCGTTTAATTGTTATATCACTGTATTGCGGGATCAGGGCCGTGAGCTCACTTCTAGACAAGGGTTTTAATTCTTGCGTTAATGTTGTAAGAATTAAATCCGTTGCCGACACTGGTTTATCTTGTACCAGATTGAGCCGATCATTAAGATTGCGATATGCTTGCAAGATAACACCCAAAAAATAATCTAAAAAGGGTGCATAGTCATTCTGGTTATTTTGCCAATTTAAAGAACTCTGCTTGAGAACTTCATAATAGGACTGCTTGGTTTTCTCAATTAAATTTTCCAGACTGATATACTTTCCAACGTTGAGTTGTACTTGATACATTGTTAATAGCATTAACAGTCTCGACATGCGGCCGTTACCATCACGAAACGGGTGAATCGAAACAAAATCAAAGATAAAGGCGCCCAATAAAATCAGTGGTGAAAAAGTTTGCTGATCAACTGCTAAATTATAATTGATACAAAGTTCCTGAACCAATTTCGGCGTTAAATACGCTGCAGGTGGTTGGAAACGGACTTCCTGCCTACCGTCCGCATATTCGGTAATGATTTGATTATCAGAATCTTTGAATTGGCCACCCCAGGTGCTGTTGGTATAGCTAAACAAACGTTTATGCAACGTTAAGATTGAACTGTTGTTAATCGGAATATATGCATATTGTTCATGAATTAAAGCCAATACGTCCCGATAACCTGCAATTTCTGCCTCACTGCGATTCCGCGGGCTAGTTTTTTGATGAACCAATTGTTTTAACCGAGTGTTACTGGTATAAATTCCTTCAATACGATTAGAAGCATCAGTACTCTGGACTTTAGCAACATTAACCAAGTGATCTAGGGCTTCTTTGTAGGTCATTGACGTAGCTGATAAACGACCTTTAAGTTCATAAATTTGGTTCAACTTGTCATTCATTGAAGCAGTTATTTCTAAATTATTTAAAGTTTTATAATCAAATTTTTTCAGGATCATCTCATTCCCTTCGGTATCATTTTACATTATTTGATACCGAAAATATACAAATGATACTGATAAAGCAAATAACATCTAAGAAACCACCTAAAAAGGTACCTCATATTCGAGGTACCTTTTTAGATTCAGCTTGTAATCCGTATCGAATTAAGTTACGAACAAGTTCACTGTTCAACTTTTTAAGGGCTTACGATCTGTCAACAAAGCAATCGGCGACAGAATCAAGACAATCACCGCTCCTACTAAGTAGGTATGACTGAAGGCCTGGCTGATTTGTCGATTCTTAGTATGCTTAATTTTTCTCAAAGCTGTCGTTAAAGCTTCTTTTTGTGCCAATTGTTTGAGACCTACTAACAATTTTTTCTGCTCCTGCCAATTTTAGTAACTCAATTTGATTTGCTAATTTTTGATCAGTGGTACTGACCCGCGCATAGACATATTTCATCTTTTTATCTCCTTATTTATGTCATTAAGTAATGACACGGATCTAACCCTTTAATTATACAGCATCAAAAAAAGAGGCCACAACTGTTAAGTTATGACGCAGTTTATATATTCATTTAGCGGACATTAACCCATTTATTAATAAAAACTGGACTTAGAATGCGTTTCTCAAACGTCGAAACATGAAAAAAGCCTATTTCTAGGCGCTTTTTACGATTATTGTTGTAAAGTTTGTTGGGCTTTTTTAGCTCTTGGCTTTTTAAATCTGGATTATCCTTTGCACCTGAAGATGGAAAGGGGACTGCTTCTTCTGCTTATGGTGGTCTAGGCATGGCTTTAGGTAATAACGGATTTAACGTTATCGGTGCTTTGTTCCTTAGCCAGTTTCGACTAGGATTTATAGTCTTTGGTATATTCACATTTGCTGGCGTATTAATTGCAACTTTGATTGTCCATGAGCCTTCTAATTTAGATGAAACCTCAACTAAAAAGAAAGAAAAGTTTTCTTTAAAAAATGTAAAGTTAATTTTTCCTTCTTGGCAAATTGGCGCGACTACTACCTAGCTCTTATAGGAAAAATGTTTCAGGGAGTTGGAAACTTTGCAATTACAGGATACATTTTATATATAATGACCGACTTTCTTCATCGTGGTAATCAAACTCAATCTTCTATCCAACTTGTTAACATGATTATGCTTATTTTTGGCATTTTGATGGGATTAGTCGCTGGGCCACTATCTAATAAATTTAAAATACTGAAATTACCAGTAGGTCTCTCAACTATCTTATTAGCAATTGCAGGTCTCTCCCTGTTCTTCTTAAGAAATAATACTGGTATTATTCTTTACGCCTTAGCTGCCGGTTTAGGAATGGGCTTATGGAACGCACTTGATAATTTATTAAACTTAAAAGTTATCCCCGATCAAAATCGTGTTGCATTTTTCTTAGGTGTTTACAACTTAGGTAATACAATTACACAAGCTATCGCACCCGTTTTAGCCGCTGCCGTCATAAGTCTTTTTGGTTATTCTGGAATTTTTATTGTTTCATTTATTTTTTCCTTGATTGGTGGTATTTCAATGCTATCGATTAAATCATTAAAACGTTAGTAAGATATTTTTTAGCAATCCTTATTTAAAGTTAAGGATTGCTTTTTGTTCTCTTCAGTTGCAATCGCTTGCAACTCGCACCTATCCTCTGCTATGCTCGTGCCAACAATGGTAATTATTTATTCACCTAAATTTAGGATGGAGGTAATTAAATGACTGAAAGTTATCAATTTGATGTTTTGTACTTAGGCGCGGGGCATGGTGCCTTCGACGGGGCGGTTCCACTAGCTAATAGTGGTAAAAAAGTCGCCATTATCGAAGCGGACAAAATCGGGGGAACTTGTCCAAACCGTGGATGCAACGCGAAAATTACGCTGGACAACCCGGTTCAACTTTTACGCCACCAAGAACGCCTTGATGGCATTGTAAATGGTGACTTAAAGCTGGATTGGACTGCCAATGTAGAACATGAACACGAAGTCATCGACGGCTTGCCGGACATGATTACTGGTTTACTCGACTCTGTTGACATCGAAATTATTCACGGTCGTGGAAAATTTGTTGATGCTCACACCATCGAAGTGGATCAACAGCGCTACACCGCTGACAAAATCGTGATTGCAACGGGGCTACGTCCCCACCATCTAGATGTTATGGGCTCAGAACTTACGCATGACAGTACCGATTTTATGAACCTCAAACAGCTTCCTGAAAATATCGTAATTATTGGCGCGGGCTATATCGGCATGGAATTTGCCACGATTGCCAATGCTGCCGGCGCGAACGTCACTGTACTTTTACGCCATAATCGGGCGTTGCGCAAATTTAATCAAGATTACGTAAAACAAGTCATTGCCGACCTCGAAAAACGAGGGGTGAAGTTCATTTACAACGCTCAGGTGGATCGTTTTGAGGAAGACGGTTCTCATTTTACCGTGTCTTATAACGATCACGAAACCCTCACCACCGACTGGATTTTGGATGCTACCGGACGAATTCCTAACATCGAAAACATCGGATTAGACGAAGTAGGCGTTAGTTACAATGCTAACGGGATCGAAGTTAACGATCATCTTCAAACTAACATTGATAACATCTATGCTTCTGGTGATGTGCTTGATAAAGAACAGCCTAAGCTCACCCCGACTGCGATCTTTGAATCTAGTTATTTAACCCAACTTTTCACAGGAAAGACTACTGACGCAATCAACTATCCGCCCATCCCAACCATTGTCTTTACCTCACCACAAATCGCACAGGTTGGTATGAGCGTCGAAGAAGCTCAGCAAAATCCTGATTACACCATTAAAACTAATCATCTTCCTGACGGATGGTTCCGCCAAGTTGATAAGGAAACAATTGGTGATAACACCTTGATTTACGATCAAGACCATCATCTTGTAGGAGCAGCTGAAGTTAGTGAACATGCTGCCGATGCAATTAACGTTTTATTACCAGCAATTGAGTTTCAATATACAGCTGAACAACTAGGCCGCATCGTACCTCTCTTCCCTACTTTGGGAGCGGACGTCTGGTCACAGATTTAAAAAAACGCTGAGCCTCTTTTAAGGAGACTCGGCGTTTTTTTATTATTTAGTAAATTCAGCAATTGCATCATCAATATGTTGCCGTACTACCTCAACATGATCCATTTCATCATCTTCTACATGTGGTAAAGGATTACGTGCTCGTCCTACACTTACCCCACGTTTAGCTAAGATTAACTTCATCACATCATATAAATTACCTTTAAATGATGTCAATTCTGAAATTAAATCATTAATTTTAAGTTGAATTTGAAGAGCTTTTTCAAGGTCATCCTCACGAACGCACCGATCCGCTTCCATTAACCCCAACTAGGACTAATTTAGTTATTTGGTTTTAGTTATTTGGTAGATTGCAAATTTAATCCGAATTTTTGGACAAATTTGTCAGCATAACCTGATACGGTGTTTGCCAGTCGAGTATTTTAAGCGGTCGCTGGTTAATTTGGAGTAACGTCGTCGTTAAATCTTGAGCACTAATGTGCTCAAAACGAGTCCCTTTAGGATAAAAATAACGTAAATTCCGATTAAAGCGTTCATTACTACCACGTTCAGCTGGCGTATAAGCATGGCAGTAATAGGTCTTAATACCATATTGTGATTCAAGTAATACTAGCCCACTAAACTCAGTGCCACGGTCCACAGTAAAGCTGTGCACCGGACCATTAAAAGTGGTTAGGAACTTAGTTAGGGCTTCATTAACAGTCGCTGTCGTCCGATCTTTTAACCGGTATGCCCAAAGGAACCGTGATTTGCGATCGATTAAAGTTAATAAAACTGCCTTACTATGCCCACGAGGACCAACGACTGTATCTAGTTCAAAATCGCCGATGCGCTTACGTTGATTAATCATCATGGGACGCTGTTCAATTGATCGCCCCAAAGATTGATTATATTTGGATCGTTGGCGTACGCCATGTTCAGGTAGATCATTCAAGGAGAAACCAATTCTCCCCTGATTTAGCCAATTATAAATAGATTTAGTAGCTAGTTTAAATTCGTGAGCAATCATTCCTGGTGACCAGCTTAGACGTAAATGGTTGAGAATTTTTTGCTTTAACTCATCGCTCAGCTTAGTTTTCCGACCACATCGTGATCGCTTGTATTCGGCATCTGTTTGTGCTAATTCAGCCTGATAAGGTTGACATCGAGATAATTCATAAGAAATTGTTGACGGTGATCGGTTCAGCCGAACGCCCATTTGGATATTGGACAGCCCTAGTTCACAAAAGGTTTCGATTTTAATTCGTTCGGAATAGGTTATACTAGACAAAAGATCAGCTCCTAAAAGATGGGTTTGTGGTAAACACCATTTTAAAGGAAGCTGATCTTTTTTGTCCGAACAGCGTTCGGATTAATTTTACAATCTACCATCAGTCTTAATAAAGTGGTTTTGCCGTTGATCTCCCAAAAGTTTGGGATATGGCTCAGTTGTCAGCTTCGATGCGGCATCAACCCGAATCGTTTCAACTTCAATCCCCATGTTGAAATCACTCGCGTTGGCAACAATTTCATGATTAAAAATAATCTGACCAATTTCATCAAACATCCCAATCCCTCCTCATGTGGTTTTGATTAGAATTACTTTACATCAAATTAGAATATGATGAAAGTATTTATTCTGATTTGATCGGGTTGGCGACGGTGTCCCATAAGTGTCCGACTTTAATTAATCCTTATCAAACACAAAAACGACTTCACTCTAACTCAAGTGAAGTCGTTACTAGGTTCATTTGGCTTTTGATAATCCTGGTCGAGAGGCATCAATTCACTCACTCGTTCAGCCTCAAGCACTAACAGCGGACCCGTTTGGGGTTGAACTTGGAGCCGGTTATGGGGATCAAACCCCTGTAATATTCCGATCATCGCTTGCCCACTAACATTAAATTGAACGCGTTCGCCAACCCATAAGACAGATTGCCGGTAAACCGCCAACCACGTCGCGGCCGGTTGTTGGAACAACGCCGTCAACTGACCGTAGATGGCCGCAATCACCTGGTTTCGCGTCCATTGTTGATTGGGGGTATCAGCCAGCGTTAAGCTGACCGGTAATGCTGGAACATCAGTCGCTGCAAGATTTAACCCAATCCCAATTAACAACTGCCAACCAGCTGAGGTTTGAACTTGTTCAATTAAGAGACCACCGCGTTTTTGATGCCGAAACACCAAGTCATTCGGCCATTTTATAGCGAGCTCAAGACCCGTGACCGCCGCTACCGCCTGGACAACCGCCACCGCTGCTCGCGCGGCCTCAAGTCCCCCGTCTGCTTGGTCGTTGAGGGGCCAAACAATCGTGAGATAAATGCCAGACTGAGCGGGGGACACGAACCGGTGATGAAACCGGCCCTTTCCCGCCGTTTGACGCTCTGCCACTACGATTTCAGGTCGGTGATTGAGCCGTTGCTTAGCATAAGTATTGGTGGAATCAACGCTTGGCAACACCGTCACCCGAGGATCAACCAGCCATTGGGATGGCAGGTTTTCTCGAATCACCGTTGCTTTTAAATCATCGCGCATTAACGCCTCCTAAATGAGGTGAACCCCTTTATCCGCATAAATGACGTCGCCGGTAATGGCCGTTGATAAATCGCTCAACAAGAACGTGGCCACGTTGCCGATTTCTGACTTGGTCACGGACACCCCATCAACCGTTCGTTCCTGCGACATTTTCAGCAGGGTGCTGGAGTTTTTAACCCCTGTCACAGCTAATGTTTTCACGGCCCCAGCCGAGATAGCATTTACGCGAACGTGACGATCACCAAGTTCTTTGGCGAGATAACGGACGTTGGCTTCAAGCGCCGCCTTAGCGACCCCCATAATGTTATAGTTGGGAATCACGTGCGTTGAGCCAAAGTAAGTCAACGTGACAAGGCTTGTTAAATCAGGGAAAATTTCGGTTGCCAACCGTGATACTAAAATAAACGAGTATGCGCTGACGTCTTGGGCCAGGTTATACCCTTCTTTAGAAATCTGAAGAACTGGGTTCTCCAAACTCTCCTTATCGGCATATGCAATCGCGTGAATTAAACCATCGACGTGGCCGTATTGGTCCTTAATCGTTGTAAAGGCTTGAACCACCGTTTCCTCGTCAGACACATCACACTGAATCATTGGCATCTCTTCCGGTACAAACCGTTCAAGAATGCGCTTAATTCGCTCATTTTGATAGGTCAAAATAACTTGACCGCCATTTTCCTGGATGGCCTGCGCGCACCCCCATGCAATACTACTCTTATTCGCAACTCCCATAATGACGATGGTTTTTCCCGTCACAACGTCCATTTCTTCATCCCTTCCTAATAGTGGTTAAAATTGACGATAACGCTGACGCCTTGCTGCCATCAGCTCGGCGACAGGCAGTTTTGCCAGCGCCGTGATTTTAAGATCTAATTGAGTCGTTAAGGCGGATAACGTCTCGGGTGTCGTCACCTCGGGCAAGACCCGGTCAACAAACCCAGCGGCTAGTAGCTCGCTAGGCGTGAGCTTCATCTTCGCCGCAGCTTGGTCGGCCAGTTTCCCATCCCGCCATAAAATCGACGCGTACCCTTCCGGGGACACCACCGAGTAAGTACTTTTTTCAAGCATCCAAACTTCATCACCCGTTGCAAGTGCCAAGGCGCCGCCACTACCCGCTTCACCAAAAATGAGGCTCAGATATGGTACTGGTTGGCCAAGGCCGGTTTGAATGCTTCGAGCAATTGCTTCCCCCTGCCCGCCGTACTCGGCTTCCACGCCAGGATATGCGCCTGGTGTGTTAATTAACGCAACGATGGGGCGGTTAAACTTAGTCGACTGTTTCATTAATCGAATCGCCTTACGGTAGCCATCTGGACTAACACCGCCAAAGTGAGTCGCCTGACCTTCCGCCATGTCACGGCCCTTATTAGTCGCCAAAATGGTCACTGGCCGACCGTTCAAGCGGCCGACACCACCAATCAAGGCCGAATCATCGCCGTGTAACCGATCTCCGTGCAACTCATGAAAATCACTAAATACCCCATTAATCAACGTGTAACTATCAATTTTTGACTGACTCCGTGCCGCCTGAACGATATCGTATGCTGCATTTTCACTCATCTAGGCGCCTCCTTGGGACAGTTTTAGTAACGACACAATGGTGGCCTTTTGTGCCGACCGAGCCACGATATCGTCCACAAAACCATTAGCCAGTAACGTTTCAGCTCGTTGAAAATCAGCCGGTGGCTTAATATGCAAGGTTGATTCAATCACCCGGCGCCCCGTAAACCCAATGAGCGCATGGGGTTCAGCCAGCGTAATGTCAGCTTCCATCGCAAAACTGGCGGTCACGCCGCCCGTTGTGGGATCAGTTAACACCACCAAGTAACACAGCCCTGCTTCACCATGGGCCGTGACTGCTTGAGTGACTTTGGCCATTTGCATCAAAGAATGCAGGCCCTCTTGCATCCGAGCACCGCCAGATGCGGTATACAGCACAACTGGTAAACGTCGCCTTGTAGCTTCTTCGAACAGCCGGGTCAACTTCTCACCCGTCGCCGATCCCAACGAACCCATCATGAAGTTGGAATCCATCACGCCAATCGCCACCTGCAAACTGTCGATGGTCGCCATCCCCGTTACAACGCTTTCTGGCAGGCCAGAATGCTGCTTAGCTTTCGTTAATTTTTCAGCGTATTGATCATCAACAAGAGCTGGGTCAACCGCTAGCTCCGCATCGAATGCTTCAAATTTGTCAGTGACTATTTTTAAGCGTGCGGCCGCTCCCAGCCGAAAGCCATACCCACAATGGGGGCACTCTTGAAAGGGGCCCAACTTCTGGTGGTAGACACTTTGCTTACAGTACGGACACGTCACGTATAAATCTGACGGAATCTTATCCATCCGTTTTGCCAGAGTCGATTTATCTAACCCATTAAACTTTGCTGGCATCATCTAACCACCTCGGTAATATCGTCTGTTCAACGGACTCAATGGTCACTTCGTCCGCGACAAATTCAGGACTGGCAACCAAATCCACTAGAAATGCCTGATTAGTTGTCAATCCGGTGACTTTGAGCTCCGTCAGCAACCGTTGCATCTTCTTCAACGCCGCCGCCCGATTTGACCCGCTGGTGACCAACTTAGCAATCATCGAGTCATAGTATGGTGAAATGGTGTCCACTTCACGCAGGCCAGTGTCAATTCTAACGCCGTGGGTCCCAACCGGTAGGAACAGGCCAGTGACGTCCCCAGCAGCTGGCATGAACTGGGCCGCTGGGTTTTCAGCATTAATCCGGCATTCAACTGCAAACTGGGTCACCTGAACATCTGCTTGGTCAAACGGTAGCGGTTGGTGAGCTGCTACCAGAACCTGGGCTTTAATCATCTCAACGCCAGTCACTTCCTCAGACACAGTGTGTTCAACTTGCAACCGGGTGTTCATTTCCATGAAATAAAACCGTTGATCAGGATCCATTAAGAACTCAAAAGTACCTGTATTCCGGTAGTTCACGCTTTGGCAGGCCTTTACCACAATGGCGCCTAACTCAGCACGACGCTCGGCCGAAATCAAGGAACTAGGACTTTCTTCGACTAACTTTTGGTGGTGGCGTTGCGGTGAACAGTCCCGTTCCGGAAAGTACACCACGTGACCAAAGTCATCGGCAATCACTTGCATCTCAATGTGCTTTGCATGTTCGATGACCTTTTCCAAATAGATGCCAGTTTCACCAAACGATAGCTGAGATTCACGTTTAACGTCTTCAAAAGCGACAGTTAATGCAGCTTTGTCGTCGACGCGTCGCATACCTTTGCCGCCACCGCCAGCAGCGGATTTCAGCATCACTGGATACCCAATTTTTTCGGCAAGGGTTAAGGCCGCGTTCAGATCTGAAATTGTCCCATCGCTGCCAGGAATAACCGGAACCCCCGCAGCTTGCATGACTTCACGGGCGCTAGCCTTATCACCCATTAGGGCGACAGTTTCCGATTGAGGACCAATAAAGGTTAGCCCCACTTCTTGGCACAACACTACAAATTCAGCATTTTCGGACAAAAAACCATACCCGGGATGGACAGCATCACAGCCGAGCAGACACGCAACGGTCACGATGCTTTTCATATCTAGGTATGATTGTTCCGGCAAAGGCGCCCCGATACAAACGGCCTCATCTGCAAGTTCTACGAAGTAGGCATCCCGGTCAGCGGTCGAATACACAGCCACGGCTTCAATCGCCATCTCGTGTAAGTTACGGATCACCTGAACGGCAATTTCACCACGGTTAGCAACCAGGACTTTTTTAAACATGGGTTTCACTCCTCTGTTTCAACAATGGCAAAAATTAGCGTGGCAGAAAACACCACTTGACCATCGACCTTAATTTCGCCACTACCGATTCCAATGCCGTGGCGTTGTTTTAATAGGGCCACATGACAATCTAGCTGGTCGCCAGGGTGGACCGCCACAGTGTATTCGGCGGCTTTGACCCCACCAAACAAGACGTTTTTGCCAGCGGCTTGGTCGCTCAAAATTGCCAGTGCGCCGGTTTGAGCCATCATTTCTAGTAGCATAAACATGGGTGCGACCTTGTCGTTGGGTTGCCCCCGAAAATACCACTCGTTAATGGTGACCAGTTTCGTTGTATCTGCTCCCACTCCTGGTTCGACGGCTTTAATCTCGTCAATAAATAAAAAGGGTGGGCGCTGCGGAATCACGTCTTTAATATCCATATCAATTCTTCTCGATTCTAAAGAGCGGTTGATCGTATTCAACGAGGCTGCCGTCCTCAACTAAAACCTCACGCAAAATGCCATCATACGGGCTCTTCACTTCGTTCACGACTTTCATGGCCTCAATCAAGCAGACAACATCGCCGGCTTTAACCTGATCTCCCACGCTTTTAAACACGGGCTTGCCCGGTTGAGCCGCTAAGTAAACAAGGCCAACCAGCGGCGCCGGCACAACGGCATCATCCTCAGTGGGTGCTTCAGCAGTTTGGACGGGTGCCGAAGTTGCCACTGGTGCAGCCGAATTAGCTGCATTTGAGTGATGAGGCTTGGTTAACAACAACTTGAAATTGTTGTCACTAATTTGCATTTCGTTTAATGAGGACCGCTCGAACTTATCAACGAGACGTTCAATTTCTTGCTCGTTCACGCTTATCCCTCCCAGCGTTTAAAGGCAATCACGGCGTTGTGGCCGCCGAATCCAAACGAGTTACTTAACGCATAATTCACTTGTTGGTGCGCATTGTCCGCATTCACCAATGTGACGGGGGTTTCTGGATCTTGATCGTAGACCCCCACGTTTTGTGGTAACTGACCATTTAAAGCGCCAATTGTGGCAACGGCTTCAATTGCGCCAGCCGCACCTAATAAGTGGCCGGTCATTCCCTTGGTGCTGCTGACCAAGACATCTTGACCAAACAAGTCCGCGATAGCGCGCGCTTCACCCGCATCGTTCGCCTTGGTGGCCGTACCATGCGCGTTGATGTACCCGACGTCTTTTGGTTTGATACCGGCTTCTGAAATCGCCTGACTCATCGCGCGTTTTGCACCCTTGCCGGAAGGATCAGGGGCAGTGACGTGATAGGCGTCTGAGGTTCGCCCGTAACCGACAATCTCGGCTAGGATGGGCGCGTTTCTAGCTCGGGCATGGGTCAAACTTTCAAGAATCAGTGTGGCGCCGCCTTCACCCATGACGAAACCGTTGCGGTTCACATCAAACGGCATTGAGGCCTTTAATGGATCTGTCGACTTAGATAACGCGGTCAAGGCAGCAAAGCCGGCAATCCCAATTTCGTTGACAGACGCTTCTGAGCCCCCGGTCATCATGACCTGAGCACGGCCCAATTTAATTTGTTCAAAGGCGTCGCCAATGGCGTTCGTTGCAGAGGCACAAGCCGTGACAACGGCTTCACTAATGTTTTCCGCCTTAAAATAAATCGACAGATTACCGGCAGCCATATTAATGATTGAATTGGAGACAAAAAGCGGTGAAACCCGCTTTGGGCCCTTATCATGCATTTTGATGACTTGTTCTTGAATGGTGGTCAAGCCACCAATTCCTGAACCGTATATGACACCAAAGTCCTCTGAGACAACGTTATCGGGTTCTAGCCCCGCGTTTTCCATCGCTTCAATCGCACTGTATAAAGCATACTGAGAAAACAGGTCCATCCGTTTCGCCGTCTTGGCTGACAAGCGCTTAGTCGCCTCAAAATCCTTCACTTCACCAGCGACGGTAATGCCAGTATCCGCAGTGAACTTGGTGATTGGCGCAATGCCAACCCGACTATCTGCCACACCGTTCAAAAAGGTTTTGGCATCGTTTCCTAGAGGTGTCACTGCACCCATTCCTGTTACAACTACTCGTTCCATGTGGACCTCCTAAAGGGTCAAGCCACCATCGATTGTAATGACCTGGCCAGTGACGTATTCGTTATTTAATAAAAAGGCACAAACATCGGCAATTTCGGCTGGTTTCGCGAATCGTTTAGCCGGAATTTCAGCCAGAATGGCTTCTTTCGTCTTATCGCTGAGTGCATCCGTCATGTCGGTCTCGACCATCCCAGGAGCAATCGCATTGCTGCGAACCTGACGAAGGCCGCCTTCTTTGGCAATGGTTTTCATTAGCCCAATCAACCCGGCTTTGCTGGCCGCATAGTTGGCTTGACCGACGTTTCCAGTCAATCCCACCACACTGGCCATGTGAATAATGCTACCCTGGCGTTGCTTTTGCATCAGCTTCAACGCCGGTTTTGACATGTTAAAAGCACCGACTAGGTTCGTTTGGAGTACCGCATTAAAGTCCTCAGTGCTCATCCGAGTCATTAACTTATCCCGGTTAATCCCGGCATTATTAATTAATCCCCTTAACCATTCGCCGTGTTTCACTGCGTCATTAACCATCCGCTGGGCCTCAGCTTCATCCGTCACATCTCCCACAACCGTGTGGATGCCCAACGCATCAAGGGCAGCCAACTGCGATTCTGGTAACTCGTGACGGGTTGTGATGACAACATTCTCGCCATCACCCGCTAGCCGTTCTGCTATTGCTAGACCAATTCCGCGATTACCGCCGGTGATCAGCACAACTCCATCTGCCATTTTTACTCACCATCCTAATTCGCTTCTCACTGCGTTTAACGTTGTCATATCATTAATTTGGTACCGTTTGGCAGCTGGTGCAATCTGCTTAGCAAAGCCACTTAAAACGTGACCGGGGCCAATTTCAACAAACTGGTCCGCACCTGCCGCCGTCAGGCCTCGAAAATCATCATAAAAATGCGTGGGCGCAACTAGCTGGTCAACCAAGGTCGCCGCTAAATGTTCAACAGCAAATGGCTGACCAGTTGTATTACTCCAAACCGGCCACTTAGGGGCGGTAAACGCCACCGTTTCCAATCGTTGGCCCAATTTTTCTGAGGCACTTGCCATTAATGGCGTGTGAGAACTAACAGCAACCTTGAGCGGCACCACTCGAATTTTATGATCCTTCAAGGCCTGTTTGAGCTGTTTCACCGCCTCAGGGGTACCACCGACCACAAGCTGATTAAGCGTATTGTAGTTGGCAATGTAGACCCCATCGATCTTATCGCACAGTTCTTGGACAATGGTTTGCTGGTCCGTTAACACCGCGGCCATTTTCCCCGGTGTTTCATGACCAGCCGCCGCCATATAGCGAGACCGGTCTGCCACGAGCCGTAAGCCGTCTTCAAATGACAAACTGCCAGCAGCAACCAGCGCACTATACTCACCTAGACTTAATCCCACCAGTCCAACAGGCGTTGCCGCTGTTGGCGCAATCAACCGCCAGATGCCATAGCTCATCGTCAAAATTGCAACCTGCGTGTTTTCTGGTGCAGCCGCAACCTCCGGATCAGCGAGGTTAATGCCAAGAATGTCAGAAGCCTGCGTGACCGTTTGGCGATAGCTGGGCTCTTCACGGTATAGGTCTTGACCCATTCCAAGTGTTTGGGCACCCTGACCCGCAAATAAATAAGCCGTTTTTGCCATTGATTATTCCTTAGCTGCTAATTGCTTTTGGACGTAGTCTGCCACTTGGTTAACTGTGTCTAAGCTTTCATCCGTGTCAATTTCGATTTCAAATTCATCTTCGATTTCGTTAACGAGTTCAAAAATGTCAAGACTGTCTAAGTTCATTTCTTGCTTGAATGACATATCAGGCGTGATGTCTTTACCTTCCATGCTGTCGTCTTGTTGTAATACGTTCATGATTTTTGCGATGATTTCTTCTTTTGACATAATAATTGATTCCTCCAAAATGGTTTTAGTTGTAGTAGTCGAATATTGAAGCGCCAATTGTCAACCCGCCACCAAAGCCACACAGTAGCACCTTGTCGCCGGGTTTTAGTTGATCGCTTGCCACTAAGTCGTTTAAGACCAATGGTTCGCTCGCCGCTGCAACATTTCCGTATTCGTCAATGTTGATGGGGCACTGTTGGGCTGTTAACCCTAATTTTTTGCTGAGTTGTTGAATGATTCTGGCATTCGCTTGGTGGAAAACCACCCAATCAATATCGGGTAACGTCAGGCCGGTCTTTTGAAGGACCTCTTCAATGACAACCGGGGCCTTCTTAATCACAAAGTTGTAGATTTGATGACCGTCCATCGTCAAGTATGAGTCGGCTTCTACCGGTTTAGCGAAGGGGCTATTGTTCGGCCGAAAATCAGCCATGAGACTGCGCCCTTTTTCGCCAAAGGTTTTAAACGCGTCACCCAAGTAATGGTCTTGGCCATCCTCGTTCAGCGCTAATAACACCCCTGCGGCGCCATCGCCGAACAACACTGCCGTACTGCGATCCTGCCAGTTAACGTACTTACTCATCACCTCACCGCCAATGACGATGACGTTTTGATAGCCCTTTGCGACTGCCATATCATGAGCAACAGCCATGGCGTAGACAAACCCGGTGCACGCTGCATTGACGTCAAGCGTCGCCGCGTTTTCAGCACCAATCGCGCCTTGAACCGTTGCGGCCACACTGGGCATGCTGTAGGTTGGTGACATGGTGGCAACCACAATGAGATCAATTTGTTTGGGCCCTATACTATTGGCCTGCACCAACTGCTGGGCAACGTCGATGCATAAGCTCTCCGTTGTTTCAGTTGAGGCGAGGTGGCGACGTTCAATCCCCGTTCGCTGTTTGATCCACTCGTCACTGGTCGGCATTATTTTGGCTAGATCAGAGTTCGTGATGATTTGATCCGGTACTGCACGAGCCGTTGTTATTAAGTTAAATGTCATTTTGCTGTCCTTACTGGGTGATGTCGCTCAAAAAGTCTTCCAGGTTAATCAAGGCACGCTTGATGACCTTTACTTCATTGCCGTCCATTCCCTTAATAAAGCTCTTAACGATTTGGCGATGAAAGGCGTCATGGGCCCGGTATAACAGCTTGCCTTTGTTGGTTAGTGTCAGTCGGGCCACCCGATGATCTTGTTCGTCGTTGATTCGTTTGACGTACCCTTTACGCTCCAAGGTTTTGACGTTCGTTGTCAACGTCCCCTTAGTTAGCCGTAATTCATTTGCAACCTCGGTACTCGTTTTGTGATCATGCAGCGTAATCGCATGAATCAGGTGAATTTCTTTCACCGAAATATCCCGAAAGGTACTTTTCCGCAACGTTTCTTCCTCGATTCGCATAATATGGTCGTAAACATCCACCAATGCATCGTTCATAAATCGAAAATCCGCTTTACTAATATTGTTTTTTTCTTCAGCCATTGTTCATTTTCCTTAATTTGACGCCGTATTTGGTGCCACAATAAAGGTCAAGTCTGCCTTAGCTGCAACGTTGTCGCCAACGGTTGCTTCTGTATGCACCACTCCCATATTACTACGTCGTTTTGTAAAGGCCACGTGTAACTTTAAAACATCGCCAGGACGAACGATTTGATGGAAGCGGGCGTCTTTAATAGCGCCCAGGTAAGCTGTTTTGCCAGCAAATTCAGGGGACTTTAAAATTAAAATTGAAGCGGCTTGTGCCAGTGACTCAATAATGAGCACCCCTGGCATCACCGGATTGCCCGGAAAATGGCCCTGGAAGAATTCTTCGTTGATGGTGACGTTTTTGGTTGCCACAATTGATTCGCCAGGTTCCAATTCATCCACATAATCCATGAATAAGATTGGGTACCGGTTAGGAATCAATTCCATAATTTCTTGGGCAGATAAGATTGCCAATTGTTTTAACCTCCCTTTTGCTTGAGTACTTGTTTTTAAGTATTCGACGTGGTAATTTAGTTTGAACATCAAACCAATTTATCGAATGGCCTTAATATAATCATATTTAGTTTGAATGTCAAACCTTTTTAAGGAGTTTTATGATGAATGCTAAACAATTGAGCCTGAATGCCACCTTACTGGCATTGTTGATTATCCTTGGTATGACGCCGCCAATCGCTGTTGGGTTACCCGTTCCAATCGTCCTGCAAAATTTTGGGATTTTTCTGATTGCTGGCCTGCTTAATACCCGCTCAGCGACGTTGGTCATTGCCACCTTTTTAACGTTAACAGCGTTAGGCCTGCCCCTACTGAGTGGGATGCGTGGTGGGCTGCCAGTCATGATTGGCCCGACCGGCGGTTACCTATTAGGTTGGCTGTTAACCCCCATTAGCGTCGCTGCGGTCCAGCGCCTTCTAGCCACTAAAACGGTGCCCAGTTTGTGGGCCCTACTACTAGGTGGAATGTTCGTCACTGACCTGGCAGGCACCATCTGGTTAACCATCTTTTACCACACCCCATTCACCGTTGCGTTACTCAGCAACCTCGTTTACATTCCGGGCGATCTGATCAAAATCGTGGCTTGTTCGGTTGTTCTCACTGCGGTCAATCGCGCCGTTAGTTTTAAATAACCCCAGTAAAAAGGGCTTATTCGACGCTTCACTAATGCTGCCGTCAGCATCGAACGACGACCGCAATTCCGCCTTTTGCGATCTGCATCTTGCTGAGCTAATTCTGGATCATAAGGTTTAACCCGGTCCAACTCATAGCTAATCGTAGCTTTGGCGACGCCTAAGGCGTCAGCCATTACTTGGTAAGATTTATTCCCCTCATTGACCAGTTGTGCTAGTGCGCCACGTTGAAAACGTGATAAAGTAGATGTACCCAAAGTAATCACTCCCTATATTGGTTGGAATTAGCTACTACCATTGTAAGTGATTGCTTTGGGCTTTTTAATTTCTGTTCGGATTAATTATAGAATTTGCCATACAAAAAAGAATTTAAGCAGTCTCTTGTTGAGATGCACAATCAAGGCCGTTCATATACTGATCTATCCGCTGAATACGGACCTTCGGTCGACTCAATCCGTAACTGGGTCAAGTTGTACGCGGTCCACGAAGTGGACGGCGAAAAATGGAAGCAAGCTGATGTAAACGCATTACAAAAGGAAAACGACAAACTTCGCGAAGAACTTGAGATTTTAAAACGAGCCGCGGTGTTACTTTCGAAGTACAACTAACGCAAAATCGCGAGTTAGGACTGGAAATCATTGACCGTTCGCTCGCAATGGGACACCGCATAACAAGCGTTTTATCAGCTTTGAATATAGCTCGAAGCACTTATTATCAATGGAAAAATTGGCATCCCAGCCAACAAGAGACGCGTCGCAACGCTCTAAAAACGGCAATCAAAGCCGTCTACAACACCAATCGTGGGATCTATGGCTACCGACGCATCGCCGCATTTTTACGGTTCATTTTGAACACTGAAGTTGGTGATCGTTTGGTTTGGGAGCTCATGAATGAGATGAGCCTTAAATCTCGCATGGTCAGGAAGTCATATAAGAAGCCGATGACGACCACTGACACACCACAAAAGCCCAATCTCATGAAGAATTTGGATGATTTGAGTGGAGTTCTAACGACTGACATCACGTACATCCAGCTGATGAATAGAAACTGGGTTTACCTGGCGACGGTCTATGACCCAGAAAAACGCCGTGTTGTCTCATATGGACTGAGTTCAGAGATGACCAAAGAATTCGCAACATCTGTTGTCGTGAAAGCTCTAAGAGCCAACGGTAAACCAAAGATGATTCACAGCGACATGGGAAGCCAGTACACTTCAACTCTGTTCGAAGGAACGTTGCAAAACGCTGGGATAGATCATTCTTACTCGCGTAAGGGGCATCCTTACGACAACGCACGTATCGAGAGCTTTCATTCGCTCATCAAGCGTTTTGCCGGCGGTCTTCATGGCCGTAATCAGGGTACCTTCGGTAAAGGGTACCGGTGGTGTCGTTTCTTTTTGCGGTGTTTGCAGATTTACTTGGACTTGATCGCCTTGGTGAACGAGCGGTAAAGTTGCTGCTGCTTGCTGGTCGGCTTTGTTTTCATCAAATAAAGCTTGCCAACCTTGCTTCGTTGGGACCTTACCCGTTGCTTTAAAATTGGCGTCACCAACTTGGGTGATAATGGTGGTTTCCTCGTACTCATACGGATCAGCAAACATCGCTAACGTCGTTCTTAAAACCAAGTCATAGACCTGTTGCTGTAATTTAGGTAAGGCCGCTAATTGATTTTTCGTCGGCACAACTTTAGTCATGATAATAGCGTAGTGTTCTTCAACCTTTTTCCCATTGACGTAACGTTTATTCGGGGTGGTATTGGTTAAAGCGACTCGCTTAGAGACTAACCCCAGATACTTCGTCAGATTAGCCACTAAATACTCAAATTCTTCATTAGTGATATAAGCACAATCCGTTCGGGGATAACTCAACAACTTGGCTTCATATAACTTTGAATAGCCGCTAAGGTTTGGCTGGCACTGGCATGATACCGTTTATTCATCGCGCTTTGCAGACTGGATAGCGAGAATAGTTGGGGACTGGCACTCTTTTTAGCCTGCTTTTGCACGTCCTTGATTAAACCGCCCTGTGAGCCTTTCTGAACGTGCTTAGCTTGCATGAATGTCCATTATCCCTGTTTCATCTTTTAACCGCTGATAGGGGTCTAATTTCGCGGCGAATTTTTGCTGATTAGCTAAAATTTCCGCACTTAGTTCAAAATAGGGTTCCGGCTTAAAGTTTTTGATTGTCTGGTCTCTTTGATAGACCATATACAAGGTTGGCGTCTGCACGCGACCAATTGAATACACCCCGCGCACCCCATTTTGTCTCAACAATAAAGTATATAAGGGACTACCATTCATACCGATCAACCAATCGCTAATTTGACGGGTTTGGGCTTCTTTATAAGCCAAATAGTCTTTGTGCCAATCACCAAGATTTTTAAAGCCGGTAATAATCGCATCTTTTTCTAGGCTATTCAACCAAAGGCGCTTAATCTTTTTCGACTTAACATCAATATGCGCTTGGTTCATGATCGACCACGCGATATTTGACCCTTCTCGACCACTATCAGTGGCCACAATAATGGTATCGGCTTTCGTTAACAGGTCTTTAACGATCTTGAATTGCGCTCTTTTACTAGTTGACACTTCAACTTTGTATTTTTCGGGCAAAATAGGGTCACTAACCATATAGTAACCCTGCTTTTTGTGCTCTTTTGAAAATCTTGGACGTATGAACGGGCTTGACTAGGCTTTTCAGCTAAGATAACAGTGGTCATGTTCGTTCACTCCTTATGATTGAGCTTCTGTTCTAATTCTGTTCTGCCTTGTTCAGCCGCTTTTAACCAGGTTTAACGGTGCATTTTTTATTCCGATTACAAGTGCATGCCCCCATCTTCATGCCGGTTTCGAGTTTGGTGTTGCCGTTGCTTTTTCGTCATTTCCCACTCGGCCTCTTTTAAACCTTGCGCCTGTCTTTGCCGTTGGTAATCTTCATCACGGGCATATAGAGCGGCCATGATTGCGTCACTAAAGGCCGTCTTTAGGTAATATTCTGGACTAACTGGCTTGTAGTTCAATGGTTGATAATGTGCCAGCTGGGATTCTCGATATTGATCGTCCTTAGCTTGTTGCTCTTTTAACTGCTTTTGGATTTTTTCAATCTGGCTGGTTTTAATAGTTGGATCAGCTTTACACTCACCAAGAAAAATTTGTTTCGTTCCGTCATGCTTTAAAACTCGTTGTAAGTTATGATTTTCTAACTGATCTAAGCTAAGCTGCCCCGACAAATAAGCTAACCCTAATTGATGTTCTTGGGTACTGAAAACCTGTGGTGAATTTGCTTGCCACTGTTCAATCGTTTCGGCCTGACATGGCTTTAAAACAGGATCATAGTACATCACGGCTGTATAGGCTTGTTCCTGTTTAATCAATGGCAATCCATCTAAATCACCTTTGGGAAAGGCTCTTTTCAATACTTCATGGTATTGCGTTTGAATGACTTGCTTAACGGCCATGATTGTCCGTAGGTCTTTGACTGCTCGAGTAATCTTTTGCTGTTCTGCTGGTGAATACTTTTCTAGTAGTCCTTTATCGACGGTTTCCAGGCTTTCTAAGCTATCAGAGTGGATCATTAGCGTATATTTCAGATCAATTTTGGCCTCTTTTTCTTGTTGCATTAATAACTTAAAACCAACGTATGGCCGTTTGGTAAAGGTCAATAATTGTTGGGTCAACAAATCATCACGAATGTTCATTAAACGTTCGTTTAATTCACTACCCTTGAAAACTGTTTGTTCGCTTTCGGTTTCCTTAATTAATTCTCGTCTTTCAGCTTGCGTAGTCTGTTCAAAATCAAGCTCTGGATAAAGCTTTTTCGTCGTGCGATCGACCACTTTATTTAAGAGTTCATCTGCCTTTTTTAATGAGCTTTCCTGTTGGTTAATCGTCAATAATTTTTAGTCACATCTTCACCAATTGCATGTTTAATTAAGGTACTGTTCTTCCAATTAAATAGCATGCGCCGTTTATCATCTAAACTCTCCAAACTGATATAAGTTTTCAGTTCATGGCTTAACTCATTGACCACCCGTTTTTCATTAAACGAGAAGTGTTCACTTAGGCTATCTAAGTGACCTCTATTGATTGCTTTTTCTTGGTTGTTTTTATAACTGGCTTTGGCTTTGCGATAGTTCTTTACTTGTTGGTTAAATTCTTTTCTTTCATACCGCTTACTATTAATTCCCTCGTGTTGGGTTGGTGTATCATCTATTCCCTGCTCAGTAAATGATTTTTCACTGATCCGCTCGGGAATATTTTTTGCTCTAAAACCTGATTGACACTAACTGCCAATTATGACGCCATTCAATTATTTTTTCTTTCTTATCCCAATCGACCATCAGTATCTTTCTACTCTTAGGGTACTTGCTAGTTCCGGTATATGTTTTATTGCCATTCTCATCTAAAATATATTGCTTTTTGCTCTTAATTCCCCATGTTCCATCTGAATTAAACGGCCGGTTAGTTAACATCACATGAGCATGCGGATTGTCTGGATGGTCGCGATGAATTGCCACATCAGCTACCATGCCCTCATCAACAAAATTTTCTTGAACATATTTTGTCAATAATTCTTTCTGTTCATCTCGATTAGTTCAACTGGTAAAGCTACATTAAATTCTTTCGCATACCGTGAA